>NZ_JASDCE010000049.1:0-588 GCF_030408075.1 Pseudoalteromonas sp. APC 3358 | reverse complement strand
TTACTTCTCCAAAGTATGGCAAATTATGAGGTTAACTACCCCTTAAACTTAACGTAATTCCTATGGCTATAAAAAACGAACTCTCAATTCTTACCAAAGCTGAGCAGCTTGATCTATATTCTCCGCCGCTATTATCACTTGAACAGCAACGATTGTATTTTACGCCAAACGAGATCGAGTTAACAGAGTCGAAAAGTATTCGCCTAAGGAACCACCGATGTTATTTCATTGCTTTATTAGGGTATTTTAAGTCTAAGCCTGTCATTCTTTCACCTAGCTTTAACCTCATCTTTGACGATATGCAGTTTATTTCAACGCAAGTTCAAGGAGGCAAAGGGATCAGGCCTTTCAGCATAAATAAGATGCAACGTGACCGTATATATCAAAGAATACTGAGGTTATTAAACTATCAGAAATGGGACGAAAGTCTGCACTTTGCGCCGTTGTACGATCATCTTGTTATGGTCGGCAAAGCTTGGCTTGAGCCTCGTTATCTATTCGATGCAGCCGCTGAATCTCTAGCAACGCATAGAATTGCCATCCCTAAATATACTGTCTTACAAAAGCTTATCAGTCGTGTTATCCAAC
>NZ_JASDCE010000048.1:0-618 GCF_030408075.1 Pseudoalteromonas sp. APC 3358 | reverse complement strand
CAATATCAAACACTTCAATATTCTGCGTAAAAATACAGTAATTAATTGAACCAAAATAGGAACTCAGCTATGGTTTGTTTATCAATAAAAACAAATTTAAAAACGAGTTAATCTACAGGCTCGTTAGCAGGCTTAAATCATTAGAATTTTATCAACCTGCATCAATGCATTAAAAGGATTTTCATGTTCTCTCAAATTTTCTTAGCTATTGTGGCTATATTTCTTTTCTATTTAGGTATTGTTGAAAAATCTATTCTCAACGTTGGTATTGGTTTTATTTTAATAATGGTATCAGCTGCTAGATTTTATGCTGCAAAATCAGGCTCGTCTGTTCAAGAGGAATTTGATAAATGGCGCGCCAAACGCAATAATGAAATAAACGGTGAGTAGCATACAGCGCTGCTAACAAGCTATTAAACAAGGACAAAAAACAGTTTGCTGTTTTCGTTCCTCAACATTTTAGCAAACAATTTTTTGCCTGTTAATAGGGCGTTAGCAAGCAGGGAATATGCGTCAAACTTTCGTAGTCTTAATTATTGTTTTTCTATCTTCGTGCTCTTCCTATAAAGAAGTGCCAAGTTTTGATGCTTATGCAATGGAAATAGCACCAGGAAAGTA
>NZ_JASDCE010000047.1:0-640 GCF_030408075.1 Pseudoalteromonas sp. APC 3358 | reverse complement strand
TCAGTGATATTACTTTTAACAGGCTTGCCTTTACTGCCTGTTTTCTCTTCGTGAGTGGCTAAAAACTCGGTGATTTTATCTGCACTTTTATCTAGCTTTTCTTTTTGTTTTAAATCCTGAGTTATCAATTCTTCGCCCAGTCCATCTTGTGATTGGTGGCGTTCAATAATACGTTTGCTTGCGCGTTCTAGTTTTGCTTTTTTGCGACCTAACTCATCGAATGTGCCACTCCACTCTTTACTCGCATTGGACTTTAATTTACACCCATCAATGGCAAACATGTTGCGGCCTATCAAGTCTTCCTCATCACATATCATCAGCACTTGCGTAAAAATCGGCTCAATCTGTTCATGCATTTTAGCAACGAAGCCTGCTATTGATGTGTAATGCGGCTGGATATCTCCCGACACACTCATAAATAAAATGTTCGTCTCACACGCTTTAGCAATTCGACGGCTACTGATCAAACCATGTGCATAGCCCAGTAAAATAATCTTTAGCATTACCGAAGGTGGATACGCCGCCGCGCCCGTTTTGTCATTGTTGTACCACGCGTCAAACCCCGATAAATCGAGTTTATTTTCGACAATATAACAAAGGGCATACTCAAAAGTGCCAGGCAGAATTTGCTCAGCGAAAT
>NZ_JASDCE010000046.1:0-657 GCF_030408075.1 Pseudoalteromonas sp. APC 3358 | reverse complement strand
TGATATTCGCTTAATAAAGCAAGATAACGCATCATCTTGGGTAGTAAAGGTGGCAATTGCAAACTAACAAACCAATTATTCCGACCTCAACTCGCTGCGCTCTTTTCGTCGGCATATTGGGGCGTTATGTGTATCTCTTATGCGGAATTTGAATCCAACTGAAATTGTAATAATTACTAAACTGCTTAAGATGGCTAAGTTGGAAGTAGATATTTCCCAATTACTTGTCAATCCAATGAATGATGGTGGAATGGGAAGTTTAGCTATAGGTTATAACTATGACAGCCGTCAACTTGGTCAAGAGATCGCTGAATATATGTTTAAAGATTTGGATGGTACTCCTGTATCGGCAGCGTTAAACATAGATAAGCAAGGGAATTTATACGAGTTGGACATTTGGAAAGTAGATTTTTCTCCAACCCAAATGTTGGCGTAAATACACATAACAAGCCAATCAAGCGGGACTAAAAACAGTTTGCTCGGTTTCGCTTCGCTACACATTTTAGCAAACAATTTTTAGCCCCTTATTGGGGCGTTGAGGCTGTAGAATTACTCTTTTTAGGAACGTATCCAACTATTCTTGGTTGGTTGCTTTTTAACCTTGAATCCATCTGTTCGCTGTGATCTAATAGATATTATTCACCCACGGTAAACTGT
>NZ_JASDCE010000045.1:0-859 GCF_030408075.1 Pseudoalteromonas sp. APC 3358 | reverse complement strand
CATCCTACAAAAATTATACATGCTGTTGTACTAAAAGAAAATGCAGCATCACAAGCTTTGTTTAGCCGAGCTGGCTACCAACGAATTAATGAAGAGCAATTTACTCGACAACCTGTGGAGTGAGGGATTTATGAATAAATTTATTACTATCGATAACAGAAAAATTGGCCCTGGCTATGCGCCGTATATCATTGCTGAAATGTCAGCGAATCATAACGGTGATATCGAAAATGCCTACAAAATAATGGAAATGGCAAAAGAGTGTGGTGCAGATGCAATGAAGCTGCAAACTTATCGCCCTGATACCATAACAATGAAAAGCGATAACCCTGAATTCTTAATTAAAGGTGGGTTGTGGGATGGTAAAACACTGTATGACTTATATGAAGAAGCGCACATGCCGTGGGAATGGCATAAACCTTTATTTGAAAAAGCCAAAGAGTTAGGTATCACTATTTTTAGCTCGCCGTTTGACTTTACTGCCGTTGATTTACTCGAAGAGCTTGGTGCTCCTGCGTACAAAATAGCGTCATTTGAAGCCATCGATTTACCATTAATCGAGTATGTTGCGAAGACTGGTAAGCCAATGATTATCTCAACGGGTATGGCGAACGAAGAAGAAATACGTGAAGCAGTAGAAACAGCAAAAAATGCAGGGTGTAAAGAGCTTGTTGTACTGCATTGTGTAAGTGGTTACCCAGCGCCATCAGGCGATTATAATTTGGCGACTGTTGCAGATATGGCCACACGTTTTGATGTATTAACGGGTCTATCAGACCATACTATTGATAATACGACGGCTATTACATCAGTGGCGTTAGGCGCATGCTTAATAGAAAAGCATGTAACGCTTAATAGA
>NZ_JASDCE010000044.1:0-910 GCF_030408075.1 Pseudoalteromonas sp. APC 3358 | reverse complement strand
TGTCGTTGTTATACCACGCGTCAAATCCCGATAAATCGAGTTTATTTTCGACGATATAACAAAGGGCATATTCAAATGTGCCAGGCAAAATTTGCTCAGCGAAATTGATAGGAATGAATTTATTTTGGCAGGATAAGTCAGGCTTGTAGTTAGCCATAACAGTTTACCGTGGGTGAATAATATCTATTAGATCACAGCGAATGAATGGATTCAAGGTTAAAAAGCAACCAACCAAGAATAGTTGGATACGTTCCTAAAAAGAGTAATTCTACAGCCTCAACGCCTACGATAAGCGGTAGCTGGGCGCTTTTCCCAGATATCCGTCTTCATCGTTTTGTTATCCTTCAATTGCCGACCATTCATCAAAGCGCTTACTTAAAACAGGTGCTAATTTATCGAAGGTAATCCAACTGTCCTCTATGTGATACAAAGTTTTTGCACCCTCGCCAGCGGCTGATTCATAATCTTCGTAAAAAAGACCGTCTTCGGATTCATAGTAATAAGCAGCAAACTTGTTTCCAATAACATCAAGGTCTTCGTCAGTGAATTTTTCGTCGCAATTTTGAATAAACCAATTTGTCGGAGATAACTCTCTGGTTTTTAGTGCACCCAAAGCCTCTGGAAACTCTTCAGTATGAATTGAGCCTGCCAAATTATTTAATAAACACCATGATACAAACATCGCCATGTGTGTTGCACCTTTCTCACTCGCCAAATCTTTTGGGAAATCGCCGCCATAGTGCCACGAGGCATCATCATATTTCATTACAACCTCCTTGAAGGATAACGAGCCTGTAGATTAACTCGTTTTTAAATTTGTTTTTATTGATAAACAAACCATAGCTGAGTTCCTATTTTGGTTCAATTGATTACTGTATTTTTACGCAGAATATAGAAGTGTTTGATATTG
>NZ_JASDCE010000043.1:0-952 GCF_030408075.1 Pseudoalteromonas sp. APC 3358 | reverse complement strand
TTCAAGCGCTAAACAAGCAATATGCAAAGCTGACGTTGCACTATTAACAGCCAAGGCATGATTGGCGCCGCTTGAATCCATCAGTGCACGTTCAAACGCAGGGACTTGTGGCCCTTGCGTCAAAAAGTCCGACTTTAATACATTAACCACAGCATCAATATCTGCTTGAGTTATATCTTGCTTTCCATACGGTATCATTTAGCTATCTCTATACTTCAAACGATGGGTCAACATGTTCAACAATAAGCTCACGCAAGCCTTCAATTGTTTCCCACTCAGTGTTTGTTCCTGAGTTGTATTTAAAACCAAATGGTACTTTTTCAGCTTTATGGTGAGCAAGGTATTCTTCTTCGGTATATGTATACGATACAGAGGGTAAAATTGCGTAGTAAGGACCCAAATCAATCGTATTTAACGAGTCAGTATCTGTAATCATTTCTTCATGTAGTTTTTCACCTGGGCGAATACCTACATCACGCGTTTCGCATTTAGGTGCTACGGCTTCTGCAATGTCTAAAATTTTGTATGACGGGATTTTAGGGATGAATATCTCACCACCAAGATGATTACCCAAGGCAAACATAACTAGATTAACGCCGTCTTGAAGCGATATATTAAAACGAGTCATTTCATTGTGTGTGATTGGTAAAATACCTTCTTTTCGTTTTTCTAAAAAGAAAGGAATAACAGAGCCACGAGAACCCATTACATTACCATAACGAACAACGCTGAATTTAATGTCTTTCGAGCCGCGAATATTATTAGCAGCAGCAAATAATTTGTCTGATGCAAGTTTAGTGGCACCGTATAAATTAATTGGTGCACATGCTTTATCTGTCGATAGCGCTACAACATCTTTTACACCACACGCTAATGCGGCATGAATAACATTTTCAGCACCATCTATGTTTGTACGAATACATTCTGTTGGATTGTATTCAGCGGTATCAAC
>NZ_JASDCE010000042.1:0-1002 GCF_030408075.1 Pseudoalteromonas sp. APC 3358 | reverse complement strand
GACATTCATCACAATTGATAGCTTTAAATACATTAGCGAATACACCGCGTTTATTATTATCTATGGGGGGTATAGATGCCCCCAATGCAACATTGCATGTACTTGATGTTTTAAAGAAAAGCGTTAATCCGCCAATAACGACTGTATTGCTTAGCCCTAAAGCACCTCACTATAAAAGTGTTACAGAGTTTGCTATAAAGCATAGCGCGTGGTTGACTCACATCGATTTTGTAGATGATATGGCTACTCTCATGAGTGAGCATGATATTGCCATTGGCGCGCCAGGTTCAACGTCATGGGAGCGTGCTTGTGTCGGGTTACCGAGTATTGTTATTCCGCTCGCAGATAACCAGCAGACTGTTTGTAGAAATTTAGAAGCCGTTGGTGCTGCAATTAGCGTTGAGTTAGAGGCGATTAGTAAAAACTTAATGAAGGCGTATGAGCAGTTAATTACAGACTATTCAAAAATGCGAACAATAAACCTGCAGTTATGTGATGGGCAAGGTGTTAAGCGATTAATGAAGCATATTACTCAATTATTTAGCGGTTCACTAACCCTAAGATTAGCGACACAGCTTGATGTTGAACAGGTGTATGCTTGGCAATGTAAACCCGAAACACGTCGTTATGCACTTAATAAAGACGTTCCGAGTTTGGCAGAGCATCGGGCTTGGATGACTAAAAAGCTAGCAAGTAAAAATGACTACTTTTATGTCATTGAGCTAACCAATAGCACAGATGAAAAAACGACTCCTGTAGGTGTAGTCAGGTTAGATATGACAGCCGTAGATACGTATACCATTTCCATCTTTATAGCACCAGAGCACTTTGGTAAAGGGGTTGCGAAACTAGCTTTAAAACAAGTAGATATATTACATCCTACAAAAATTATACATGCTGTTGTACTAAAAGAAAATGCAGCATCACAAGCTTTGTTTAGCCGAGCTGGCTACCAACGAATTAATGAAGAGCAATTTACTCGACAACCTGTGGAGTGAGGGA
>NZ_JASDCE010000041.1:0-1037 GCF_030408075.1 Pseudoalteromonas sp. APC 3358 | reverse complement strand
CAAAATAAATTCATTCCTATCAATTTCGCTGAGCAAATTTTGCCTGGCACATTTGAATATGCCCTTTGTTATATCGTCGAAAATAAACTCGATTTATCGGGATTTGACGCGTGGTATAACAACGACAAAACGGGCGCTGCTGCGTATCCGCCTTCGGTAATGCTAAAGATTATTTTACTGGGCTATGCACATGGTTTTATCAGTAGCCGTCGGATTGCAAAGGCTTGCGAGCATAATATTTTATTTATGAGTGTGTCGGGTGATATCCAGCCACATTACACATCTATAGCGGGTTTTGTGGCTAAAATGCATGAACAGATTGAGCCACTTTTCACGCAAGTGCTGATGATATGTGATGAGGAAGACTTGATAGGCCGCAACATGTTTGCTATTGATGGGTGTAAATTAAAGTCCAATGCGAGTAAAGAGTGGAGCGGCACATTCGATGAGTTAAGCCGCAAAAAAGCAAAACTAGAACGCGCAAGCAAACGTATTATTGAACGCCACCAATCACAAGATGGACTGGGCGAAGAGTTGATAACTCAGGACTTAAAACAAAAAGAAAAGCTGGATAGAAGTGCAGATAAAATCACCGATTTTTTAGCCACTCACGAAGAGAAAACAGGCAGTAAAGGCAAGCCTGTTAAAAGTAATATCACTGACCCAGATAGTGCGAAGATGACGACCTCAAAAGGGACAATTCAAGGCTACAACGGCATCGCGATAAACGATGATAAACATCAAATCATCCTGCAAGCACAAGCGTGGGGCTCAGTGGGCGAACAACAAACTTTACAGCCAGCCGTTGCACAATTAAAACAGCAACTCGCTAAACTCAATACAGAAAAAATGGCAGATAAACACACCATCAAATTCACCGCAGACAGTGGGTTTAACAGCGAAGTAAATCTTGAGTTTATGGCGCAAAGTGGGTTCGATACCTACATTGCGGATAACCAATTTAGAAAACGAAATCCGCTGTTTAAAGCCAGCGAAACATACGAAACTGAGCAAGAAAAGCGCCGACTAAAACGCAG
>NZ_JASDCE010000040.1:0-1135 GCF_030408075.1 Pseudoalteromonas sp. APC 3358 | reverse complement strand
AAAGCCACCCATTAAAACGGGGCGACAAGTACAGTTTATAAATAATAAATCACGCAAAAAGCTGAGCTATGTAGACAAAATGAAAGTAAAAATAGACAGCCCCATAGGTCGACGACAATATAGCAAACGACTTGGTTGTATTGAGCCCGTGTTCGGGAACATTACAGTGAATAAAGGCATGAATAAATTGACCTTACGGGGTCAAACGAAAGTGAATGCGCAATGGCAACTGTATTGTCTTGTTCATAATATAGAAAAGCTGCAAAACACGATGCATTAAGAAGGGTAAGCCCTTTTACCCTAAATAAAAGCCACTCAACCACCCTTAATCCCTTCCAAAACGTCAATTAAAACAATATCAAACACTTCAATATTCTGCGTAAAAATACAGTAATTAATTGAACCAAAATAGGAACTCAGCTATGGTTTGTTTATCAATAAAAACAAATTTAAAAACGAGTTAATCTACAGGCTCGTTAGTTGCCTTATGAATATTGTGCCATTAGTCGGATTGAAGAGTATTGAATTTGGTGATTCCAAAGAAAAAGCTATTGAGCTATTTGGTAAGCCTGATTTAATTGAAAATGAATTAGGTAAAGACGGTGTTAGTTCCGAAATTTGGGAGTATCAGGCAGAGGGAATGCAATTGTATTTCGATCCTGATTTTGGTTTTAAATTATGGGGGATTTCATTAAGCTCAGAAATATCCCAGCTAAATAATATTAGACCAATTAGTTTTAGTGAGACTGAACTATTAGCTCATTTTCCAACTTTAGTTTTAGAAATGAGTGACGGTATATTTAAAGAGTATGTCGACTCAACGAACGAGTTGGAATTTTTCTTACGTAACAATATAGTTAAACGTATCGACTTATCACCTAATCTAGATGACTACATAAATCGGTTTGGTGAAGTCGGCAACTAACAAGTCATTCAAAAGGACTAAAAACAGTTGGCTAGGTTCGCTGCGCTCACTATTTTAGCCAACAATTTTTAGCCTCTTAATGAGGCGTTGAGGCTGTAGAATTACTCTTTTTAGGAACGTATCCAACTATTCTTGGTTGGTTGCTTTTTAACCTTGAATCCATCTGTTCGCTGTGATCTAATAGATATTATTCACCCACGGTAAACTGTT